>NZ_JALGNU010000019.1:0-575 GCF_022808245.1 Vibrio sp. CCB-PB317 | reverse complement strand
AACTAACGCCGCGTTAAGGGGTGCAGGCACGCAATACAAAAGCTTCTGCAAAGCACCTTAAACACTAAACCCAACGCATGTTAAAAATGCCACGCGTGCCAAATCCCTCTTAAACGCTTTGTTAAGTGCAATTTTTACCCACTTCGGCTGAGCAAGTGATATCGATCGTAGGGCTCAACATAAGACAAACATGACAATGCTTTTCCACCGCTTCTTGAGCTGCTCGCAAAATGTCAGATTCATTAAAACCACTGCCATTTACTGTAAAGTGTAAGTTTGCCGATTTATATAAACGAGGTTCTGATTCCGTTAGGGCAAAAGTAACCATATTTTTTAGACCTTGAACTTCAAAACCTTGATCTTGTAGTAACAAGAGGACATCCGTAGCACTACATGAACCTAAAGCCGACAATAGAACTTCCGTTGGACAAGGGGCTTTCTCACTTGTAGCGTCAACATTAAACGTAAAACCGCCTTCAGTTGACACTTTAAAGCGACAATCACCATCCCATTTTATATTAATGCTCATACTTCCCTACTTTTTTGATGGACTCTCGCTGATTGCACTTAACGCC
>NZ_JALGNU010000018.1:0-1066 GCF_022808245.1 Vibrio sp. CCB-PB317 | reverse complement strand
TAAGGAGGTGATCCAGCGCCAGGTTCCCCTAGCGCTACCTTGTTACGACTTCACCCCAGTCATGAACCACAAAGTGGTAAGCGTCCCCCCGAAGGTTAAACTACCTACTTCTTTTGCAGCCCACTCCCATGGTGTGACGGGCGGTGTGTACAAGGCCCGGGAACGTATTCACCGTGGCATTCTGATCCACGATTACTAGCGATTCCGACTTCATGGAGTCGAGTTGCAGACTCCAATCCGGACTACGACGCACTTTTTGGGATTCGCTCACTTTCGCAAGTTGGCCGCCCTCTGTATGCGCCATTGTAGCACGTGTGTAGCCCTACTCGTAAGGGCCATGATGACTTGACGTCGTCCCCACCTTCCTCCGGTTTATCACCGGCAGTCTCCCTGGAGTTCCCGACATTACTCGCTGGCAAACAAGGATAAGGGTTGCGCTCGTTGCGGGACTTAACCCAACATTTCACAACACGAGCTGACGACAGCCATGCAGCACCTGTCTCAGAGTTCCCGAAGGCACCAATCCATCTCTGGAAAGTTCTCTGGATGTCAAGAGTAGGTAAGGTTCTTCGCGTTGCATCGAATTAAACCACATGCTCCACCGCTTGTGCGGGCCCCCGTCAATTCATTTGAGTTTTAATCTTGCGACCGTACTCCCCAGGCGGTCTACTTAACGCGTTAGCTCCGAAAGCCACGGCTCAAGGCCACAACCTCCAAGTAGACATCGTTTACGGCGTGGACTACCAGGGTATCTAATCCTGTTTGCTCCCCACGCTTTCGCATCTGAGTGTCAGTATCTGTCCAGGGGGCCGCCTTCGCCACCGGTATTCCTTCAGATCTCTACGCATTTCACCGCTACACCTGAAATTCTACCCCCCTCTACAGTACTCTAGTCTGCCAGTTTCAAATGCTATTCCGAGGTTGAGCCCCGGGCTTTCACATCTGACTTAACAAACCACCTGCATGCGCTTTACGCCCAGTAATTCCGATTAACGCTCGCACCCTCCGTATTACCGCGGCTGCTGGCACGGAGTTAGCCGGTGCTTCTTCTGTCGCTAACGTCAAA
>NZ_JALGNU010000017.1:0-1239 GCF_022808245.1 Vibrio sp. CCB-PB317 | reverse complement strand
TAACGCCCTGTTAAGGTGTGAGCAACGCAATACCGAAGGCCCCGCATACCACCTTAAACACTAAAGCCAACGCATAGTAAAAATGCTACGCGTTGCGAATCACTCTTAAACAGTTTGTTAGGCATTTTTATCTAACACCTTTTGCACCAGTAATTGACCAAGAATATTCAGAACCCGCATCACCGGCTAAAATTTTGATACTAAATGACCGAGTCGACAATGGAGGTAATTCATTTTTAATTTCATAGTGGCGAGTATCAGTCTTTTCACCAAGCTTACTTTCAATCGATATTGTCACTGACGTTACGGTGATATCTTTATTACCATTGTATAAGCTACCACGATATACATCTTGAAACTGGATACCAGCTCGTCCGTTCAAGTTCATCAATTCTAAGGTGTTTAAAGCTCGCTCTTTGCCTCTGTACTCTGAACCTTCGGGAAATTTTTTACGGCATGACATATATATCTGTTCTGCGCCTAAATCACTATCGACTCCTTTCATACTCTGTAATATACAGTCATCAAAGTCTTTTGGTTGACCACAACCAGCAATTAATAGAACAATGAAAGGCAAGGAAAATCTTAGACTCATATTCAACACCCCGAAGTTCAACTAGATTAATTGTAGCATCTAGCCGCTTTCGAAATGCCTAACGCCGCATTAAGGTGTGAGCAGCGCTTGGCTATACTTGAGCGAAGCGAAACTGCCAAGCGTTGCGAATCACTCTTAAATGCTTTGTTAGCCATTTGACCCAATAACAGCAAGAAGACCTGTGATTGCACCTACTAATCCTGTAATTGTTGATAACCAAACCACCCAATGAGATCTTAAATCTCGTCGTTCTTTGAGCTCTTTACGGATACTACTGCGAACTTTGGCATAACCTTGCGCACTAAGATAGCGATACCCAGTTTGGCTCCCTTCAACCCAGTTTTGCATGTTATCGTGACCATCTTCGTCAAAGTCTGCTTCAGGCACTGGTATTCTCATTTTTCGAGCTTTACTCAAGATTTTTTGGCTTAAGTGGTGTTCTAGTTCTTCTTCCGGCACCCCAACTTCCCAGCGGCATGATTGCATTAAATCGCGCACTTTTTCTGGTTTATCAGCCTTACCAATATGGCCCCGATAATCACGCTCTATGAACGTAATAACCCAATTGAGCTTTGTAGACTTAGGCAAAGGCAATAGACGCAAAATTGTGTATTTGTTCATTTCTCTCCTTTGATGGCTAACGC
>NZ_JALGNU010000016.1:0-1406 GCF_022808245.1 Vibrio sp. CCB-PB317 | reverse complement strand
GGCGTTATGCCTATAAGAGG
This sequence comes from Vibrio sp. CCB-PB317, assembly GCF_022808245.1. Taxonomy (NCBI): domain Bacteria; kingdom Pseudomonadati; phylum Pseudomonadota; class Gammaproteobacteria; order Vibrionales; family Vibrionaceae; genus Vibrio; species Vibrio sp. CCB-PB317. Next base: position 1,386 of record NZ_JALGNU010000016.1, on the reverse strand, counting down.
AAATATGGATAGTAAATGGGAGTGCTTTGGGTGCGGGCATAGCAATGAACACTCATCATTGAAGTGTGAAAAGTGCGGGTCTTTAGGCAAAGAGCTTGCAAACAAGCAGATGGCAAACCACCTGTTAGGGAATGACAAAGTGAAATCGAAGTTTGAATACTGCTGTGATAAATGTGGTTCAGAGTCATATGAGGTTGGTGAGTTAAGAGCCAGTGGTGGATTTTGGAGTACATTTTTCAATTACAACAAACACCGTTTTTATTTCTTATCATGCAGTAGCTGCGGTCACACTGAGTTTTACAAACGAGGTCTAGGTACTGGACAAAAAATACTAGATTTTCTGGGTGGTTAGCATAGGCATAACAAACTGTTTAAGAGTGATTCGCAACGCGTGGCATTTTTACTATGCGTTGCGTTTAGTGTTTAAGGTGGTATGCGGGAATCTCAGTATTGCGTTGCTCACACCTTAACAGGGCGTTATGTGCTTGAGAGGTAAGTTTGAAAAAGTATACGAAAGAAGCTTGCTTAATCTTTGTTGGCTTCTATTTATTCTCAGTGCTATTCGTTGCTGTAGAATCAAACTCAAAAGATTTAGTGGTAGTTTTGAACTCTTTAGGTGGGTTTATTTCAGCGGGAGGAGCTTTAGCTGCGATATTGACGATCATACAGGTAGCCAGAAATCGAGAAATTGACTCAAAGTACAATTCAAGTTCTGCCCAAATTAAGCAAATTGAATGTTATTTAAACGATGTGATCGGTTGTTTAATAGATGATGAAGGTAAACCTAAAAATAATCGTGTTGAGTGGATACAAGCTGCGAGAGCTATACTTGATAGTCAGGAAATGGCTAAAGAGGTGCAATCCGTCGCATCTGGCTTTAAGCTTCCAGAGTTGGAGATTGCCCTTAATGCTCAAATGAATCGAGTGAGGTTACATTTATACAAGAGTCTGTGTGTAAAAGAAGGTAATAGGGCAGGCTCATTGCCTGCTTCTTTTTTCTTTGGTGTTGAAAATTGGGAAAATAAAACATTCGAAGAAGCTGAGAAAGAAGCAAACTCCAAAAACCATGTTTGTTACAGCCACGATGGTACTGGCGTAGCTCCTATATGGGGAAATATAGAACTAGATGAACGCTCAGTTTTTGTCGTTGCTCGTTTCATTTTAGGAGAGGGTCAAAGTGCTCTTCTAGAGACTGTCTCTGAAAGTAGATACGATGAAATACCTCAATTTAGTCCTTATGAAGGGATGGCGGTATACCTAAGAAAACGCACATAACAAACTGTTTAAGAGTGATTCACAACGCGTGGCATTTTTGCTATGCGTTGGCTTTAGTGTTTAAGGTGGTATGCGGGAGCTTCGGTATTGCGTTGCTCACACCTTAACAGG
>NZ_JALGNU010000015.1:0-1834 GCF_022808245.1 Vibrio sp. CCB-PB317 | reverse complement strand
CATCCCTCGATATTTAAATGCACTAGCGCATAACGCCGCGTTAAGTGGTGAACAACGCTAACCACCAAACCTAAGCCATTGTACCTTAAACACAAAATTCAACTTAAACTGAAATCGCCAAGCGTTGTGAATCCGCCTTAAACGCTTTGTTGTAGCGCTTTACCGTTTACAAGTGACCAATGATGAGGCATTAATTCACGTATAGTTTTGAAAACCAATGCATTATCTGGAGTCGTAATAGCTGCTTTGACGTCCCCACCCCAGTGAACGAGGCGCTCTTGGCAAACTCCGCATGGTGACAAGATTAGAAACTCATCGTTCTCGCTTTCACGACATAGGCATAATGAGTGGGTCACTCGCTCATTGAGTTTATGAGCCTCTAAATAAGCTCCCACTTCCATACACAATGAAAGAGCATCATTTTTAGTATCAGGGGCAATACTTGTTAATATTTTTCCTGACTCAGTTCTAACAGCCGCAGCACCGCCCCACCCCGAAGGATATCGCGCACTTACTAGTTCTACTGCTGCTTGATAAAGCTCTTTTTCGATATTATCCATGACCATCCATATTCAATTTTATCGAGCGCATATAACGCCCTGTTAAGGTGTGAGCAATGCAATACCGATGCTTCCGCATGCCGCCTTAATCACTTAAACCAACGCATAATAAAAATGCCACGCGTTGCGAATCACTCTTAAACAGTTTGTTATACGCAAACCAGAAGAGACAATACCGTTTAGTCGTGTTCTGGTGCTGTGTATTTATTTAAAAAATCATAGCTCAACGTGGGTAGCGGTTGGGTATAGAACACCTCTGGTACATAGTCAGTGTCAAAACCAATGCGGTAACCATACCTTGCAAAGGCGACTTTGGCTAGGGTGGTCAGTTGCATGGAAAAATAGCCGTGTTCTGAATCATTCAGGCGTGGCTGGCTCCAATATTCATGGTGATTTTGAACTGCAGAGTACATTGCCTTCTGGTAGGTTTTTTCATCAGCGCCACCAAATACTTTCATCATCACATCGATCACTGGTAAATCGAGGTAGGTGACACTATCAGGCTTATCGTGACTCACCGGCTCAGAGGCACTATGGTTGACGTACTCCTGAATCAAATCCATAGGCTCGCCATCACTCAAGCTGAAAACACACCCGAGCAACCTAATGAAGGTATCACCAGATTCGCTCCGCCATTTAACTTGCGGGTGATCCACGATTTTAACGAAGCGTCTTGCGCTATCAAAATCTTCGCACAACAAAGAGCGCCATGTGGATATCTCCAGATGCGCGCCTTCAATCCCACGGCGATCCCTATCAGAGTGAAAACCAAATGACACCTCTTTATTTGGTAACGAAATCGTAATCTTTTCGCCATCCTCCAGTAAGGCATATTCAATACTTTTTGAGTCAAAATACTGCCAAGCGACGAGGGAGTGCAATGCACTGTCAATGTCCGCAAGTTTTAAATATAGTGATCTAGTGTAAAGCGCAAACCCCAAATCTCCTGGATTGACATAATTCCACTCTTCACTTTGCGCCAACCTGCGTGTGATTACATCGGTCAAAGCCGCAATATTTCCTGGTTGATCTTTGTATACTTTTCGAGCGCCATCGTAGTTGATTGGCGGGTATTGTTGTGTCGTCATTTATTACTCAATTTATATTTTATTATATCTAGCACAAGTAGTACTCCGGCGTATAACGCCCTGTTAAGGGGTGAGCAACGCAATACCGATGCCGCCGCATAACACCTTAAACACTAAAAACAACGCATAGTGAAAATGCCACGCGTTGCGAATCCCTCTTGAACAGTTTGTTATGCGATAACTGTA
>NZ_JALGNU010000014.1:0-1853 GCF_022808245.1 Vibrio sp. CCB-PB317 | reverse complement strand
TATCCCTCGATATTTAAATGCACTAGCGCATAACGCCGCGTTAAGGGGTGAACAACGCCACCACCGAACTTAACCTATTGTGCCGTAAACACTAAAACTGATTCAAACTGAAAGTGCCAACGTTGTGAATCCCTCTTAAACGCCTTGTTATGCAGCTGCTAGTTCCACACGCATTAACTTTATCAGCTCTTCGTAACTGCTATAAAATTTATCATACGCTTCTTTTTCAGGTTGTTTGTACTTTAGCGTCGGATCAGGAGATTGGATTGTGATATAAGCTTGATCACCTATTTTTTGTGGCGCAGGAAATGCTTTGAAATACAGAGGCATCCAATCTTGAAATAGATCAGCGACATAGAAATATTGCTTGGCGACATCTCTTGAAGCGATAAGGTTAATTTCGGCAGTTAATTTACTAAATGCCTCTGACAAGTTATTGCTTTCGTAGTTTTTAGTACACTTGATTGCACTTTCATACAACTCATGAGTTCGTACATACAGTGCCTTTTTCTCGTTAAACTTAGCATCTGCCGTTGCTTGTTCACGCGCTATTTCACTTGTTCGATGTGTTAATTTCCACATTGTAATTGCTGAGATAATGGTGAACACCCCAGCGACTACAGCTGCTATCACTGCGACATACTCTTTCATAATACTCCTTTGCTGCATAACGCCCTGTTAAGGTGTGAGCAACGCAATACCGATGCTTCCGCAAACCACCTTAACCACTAAACACAACGCATAGTAAAAATGCCACGCGTTGCGAATCACTCTTAAACAGTTTGTTAAATTCGTTCTAACGTATACATGCCCAACTTTCTAATTTCATGGAGTAGAGGCTTTACAGACTCTCGACACTCAAAGTAAAGAGAACATGTATCGTCATAACCTTGTACGAAAACAGCCTGATATTCTGGAATTACGAGCTGCAAAGCATCAGCATCCGCAACTGAAAACCTAGATAAACGACGGACAAACAAAGAGCTGTTTCTTGGCTCCTTAAATATCAACCGACTAACAGATCTATATTTGTACTGGTAACACGAAACATCCTCCGCTAGAAGACGATGAAACAAATGCCAACGTAGGTCGATATCGGCTTGTTGGTCTAACGAACGATTAGTAAAATATTGCTCAAACTCTTCTCGTGTTAACCAATGATCGAACACAGTGATTGCAACACATTGCCAATCCTCAATGCTCTCGTTCGTTTTATTGTCTAGAACGGAATAAAGTGACTTGAGGCTACCCTGCACCCCTTTTGATACATTTCGAAATGCTCTCATAAACCCTCAAGAATTTAACGCCCTGCTAAGGGGTGAGCAACGCAATACCTAAGCCGCCGCAAACCACCTTAATCACTAAATTCAACGCATAGTAAAAATGCCACGCGTTGCGAATCCCTCTTGAGCAGTTTGTTAGCTGTGTTTTACAACACGAGCTTTGCTCCCAACATACCAAGAGCTGCGATAGCTACCATCGTAAACCAAAGGTAAATCATAAAAGATAGGTATAATGAAAATAAACCTCTCACAGCTTTATCTATGTTTGCACCTTCATCGTGCTGTAAGAAGTACGCTAGTTCTGCTGTAGGTATTGATCCAGCAAAGCTCTTAAATTTGAACTTTACCATCATCAAGCCCATTGAGACTGGAAGACTAGATACTAATAAAATGATTCCCACCGAAATCCAGACATTCTCAGGGGATTCATTACCTAAAACTACTGCTGCTCCAATCAACACTAAAAGCATTCCCAGAAAGCCCTTAAAAGATGACAACAATGAGTCTCTTGTTTTTATATACAGCCAGAATAGCGGCTTATCGAATTTTCTCATTTTTTCCTCAAACAGC
>NZ_JALGNU010000013.1:0-2926 GCF_022808245.1 Vibrio sp. CCB-PB317 | reverse complement strand
GCATTAAGGTGTGAGCAACGCCACCACAAAACTTGACCTTACCACCGTAAACACAAAACCCAACGATTAGCACCAAAAATGCCAAGCGTTGGGAGTCACTCTTAAATGCTTTGTTATAAATTTAAACTAACGGCGCAAATATTGAACCTTGATCCGGAGTAAAAAGTCTTTGGTATAATTTGCACGCTTCAGTATCTGTCATAGAAGAAATGTAATCAGCAATTACACGGTCCAAACTAGTGCCCTCCGATATTTTTTCTTGGACAATTGTTGGTAAGAGCGAATACGGTTTAGACCTAAGCGCTATGAATAAATCCGTTATTATCTTTTGACCTTTGAATTCCAATGTTTGAACACTAGGTTGAGATATTACTTGCTCATAAACGAAATTTTTAAATGAGCCTAGAATCTCTTGTCGCTCAGTGTCCATTGTACACTGAAAATCCAATAAAGGACTTTCAAATCTATCTTGTTTACTAATTGTCGTCCCATTAACGAGTACGTTAATAATACTGCTAATAGCCGCCTTGGTATCTTCTAATCGGCCAGAGGCCAGTTTATTAGAAAGGTAATCCTTATTAGTGCTGCCCCAGCGTTTAGTTACAATTGTAGATAGTTCTTCAAGCTCGTGACTTAACTTATCACAAACTTCATCTCGATGTAATAGCCGCATGACGAGAGCGTCTTCAAGGTCATGAATGCCATATGCGATATCGTCTGCACACTCCATAATACTTGTGTCAAACGATTTAAATTGAGACTTTAGTTTACCTTTTGCTTCGGTGACAGAAGTAAATAGTTCTCTGTCCCGATCCGAGAATGGACTAAGCACCCAGTCCAACGTATCGCTTTCGGTATCGTGAATACATTTTGGAGGTGACCATTGACCAATATCTTTTGTAGAAATTTGTTCTGGTTTTGGATATTCACGCTTCAACTGGCTGTGTAACACAGGATATTTAACTATTCCCAACAAAGTCCTACGTGTGAGATTATAACCAAAATCACTAGAATATTCTCCGAGTTTACTTAATATTCGAAATGTTTGGCCGTTCCCCTCGAAGCCGCCATCAGTATGCAAAAAAAAGTTGAGTGTTCTTTCACCATTGTGACCAAAAGCTGGATGCCCTAAATCATGCGCCAAACAGATAGTTTCTATTAAAGGGATTGGAGCAATCCATTTTTTACTTGGGCACTCTCTTTGATCCGCAATAAAGTTAAGGCGGTGAGTTATGGAGTTCCCAACTTGCGCAACTTCCATTGAATGGGTTAATCGGGTTCTAAAAAAATCGCTTTCACCAACACCATGCACTTGGGTCTTAGATTGAAGTCGGCGGAAAGCTACAGAGTTAATAATTCTACTCTGGTCTATCCTGTATAAATATTCATGACCAGTTTCTGAATTACGTTTTCTATCACTTTGACGTGTTACCCATTCATCCATGTATTTACCTTTTCAATATGCAACAGAGGACTTTCAGCATATCAGATAGAAACCTTGCCGCAATGAGAGTTAGTTCAAAAGTACTACTTTTAATCCAGGCTTATCTTAGTACTGTGGGTAAATAGGGAGGAAATTTATAACGCCGCGTTAAGTAGTGAGCAACGATACCACCTCACCTAAACCATTGCACCGTAAACACTAAAGCCATTTTTAACTGAAAATGCCACGCGTTGCGAATCTGCCTTAAACGCTTTGTTAGTTTTATTGCTGGCGACTTAGTAACAAGCTTGCTCCAGACATAGCCAAAAAGGTTGCGCAACCCCTATTGAAGCGCTTTGCCATTTTTGGCTTCGTAAACCACTGCCTTAAATACATTCCGAATATGGCATAAATCGATATTGCACCCATTTCTAGAATTAAGAACGTAGCCCCTAAAGTGAAGAACTGCTCATTTACGCTAGCCGAAACATCAACGAATTGTGGCAGAAAGGCTGTAAAGATTAAGATAGCCTTTGGATTACCGGCGGCTAACAAAAATTCTTGTTTAGCTAAACCTAGTCGGTTGCGAGTTTTTTCTAGTTCAGAAACAGGACTTGCTTCCGAACGCCAAAGGTTAAAGGCAATCCACAGCAAGTAAGCTGCACCCACAACTTTGATGGTCAGAAACAGAGCCTCAGATGCATAGAGAACAGCTACTAAACCTGAAGCAGCCAAAGCAATCATTACCGCGAATGCAGCAATTCGACCAAGGCCAGCAATGAAAGCGGATTTAAAACCGTAACAACGCGCATTGTTCATAGACAATAGGTTGTTTGGGCCTGGAGTCATATTGAGCGCAAAACACGCAGGTATAAAGAACAATAACTTCCAGATTTCCACGATATTTCCTCCATAAAACTAACGCCCTGTTAAGGGGTGAGCAACGCAATACCAAAGCTGCAGCAAACCACCTTAATCACTAAAACCAACGCATAGTAAAAATGCCACGCGTTGCAAATCCCTCTTGAACAGTTTGTTATAAGCGTGGTTTGAGCATGTGCACGAACTGTTCATCTTGTCCTGTAACCTCAAAGCCTAATCTTTTATATAGTTGCCCCACTCGGTTTCCTTGCAAGTAACAAAGCTTAATAGGCAATGACTTTTGGTTCGCAAGTTCAATAACAGTTTTCAATATTTGGCTACCAATGCCTTTACCCTGGAACTTTGGTAACAAGAAAAAACGACCAAAGTATAGATGTTCAGAATGGAGCTGCACTAAATAGCTACCCGCTGCGACTCCATCGACTTCTATTATGGTTGGTTTTTCCTCATCCCATTCATTGCGATGAATTTCTCTTTGAACATTTTCGTCCCAACCAAAGACAGCTTTGATCGGTTCAAACTCTGCTGATTTTTTAAGTTCGAACAGGAACTCATAGTCACTATTTTTAGCTTTACGGGTTTCGTACACTTAACTCTCCAAGCCTACAACAACGGATAGCT
>NZ_JALGNU010000012.1:0-2942 GCF_022808245.1 Vibrio sp. CCB-PB317 | reverse complement strand
ATCAACTCGAAACTCCTTCGGGTTGTATGGTTAAGTGACTAAGCGTACACGGTGGATGCCTTGGCAGTCAGAGGCGATGAAGGACGTATTAACTTGCGATAAGCCCAGATTAGGTAGTAAAAACCACTTGAGTCTGGGATTTCCGAATGGGGAAACCCACTTACATAAGTAAGTATCGTTATGTGAATACATAGCATAACGAGGCGAACCGGGGGAACTGAAACATCTAAGTACCCCGAGGAAAAGAAATCAACCGAGATTCCGAAAGTAGCGGCGAGCGAAATTGGACTAGCCCTTAAGCTTTATAGGCGTTAGGTGAACAAGCTGGAAAGCTTGGCGATACAGGGTGATAGCCCCGTAACTGACGACGCATATTCAGTGAAATCGAGTAGGGCGGGACACGTGATATCCTGTCTGAATATGGGGGGACCATCCTCCAAGGCTAAATACTACTGACTGACCGATAGTGAACCAGTACCGTGAGGGAAAGGCGAAAAGAACCCCTGTGAGGGGAGTGAAATAGAACCTGAAACCGTGTACGTACAAGCAGTAGGAGCAGGCTTGTCCTGTGACTGCGTACCTTTTGTATAATGGGTCAGCGACTTATATTCAGTGGCAAGGTTAACCATCTAGGGGAGCCGTAGGGAAACCGAGTCTTAACTGGGCGTTCAGTCTCTGGATATAGACCCGAAACCAGGTGATCTAGCCATGGGCAGGTTGAAGGTTGAGTAACATCAACTGGAGGACCGAACCGACTAATGTTGAAAAATTAGCGGATGACTTGTGGCTAGGGGTGAAAGGCCAATCAAACCTGGAGATAGCTGGTTCTCCCCGAAAGCTATTTAGGTAGCGCCTCGGACGAATACTACTGGGGGTAGAGCACTGTTAAGGCTAGGGGGTCATCCCGACTTACCAACCCTTTGCAAACTCCGAATACCAGTAAGTACTATCCGGGAGACACACGGCGGGTGCTAACGTCCGTCGTGGAGAGGGAAACAACCCAGACCGCCAGCTAAGGTCCCAAATTACTACTAAGTGGGAAACGATGTGGGAAGGCTCAGACAGCCAGGATGTTGGCTTAGAAGCAGCCATCATTTAAAGAAAGCGTAATAGCTCACTGGTCGAGTCGGCCTGCGCGGAAGATGTAACGGGGCTAAGTAGTAAACCGAAGCTGCGGCAATGCACTTTAGTGCATTGGGTAGGGGAGCGTTCTGTAAGCGGTTGAAGGTGTGTGGTAACGCATGCTGGACGTATCAGAAGTGCGAATGCTGACATGAGTAACGATAAAGGGGGTGAAAAACCTCCTCGCCGGAAGACCAAGGGTTCCTGTCCAACGTTAATCGGGGCAGGGTAAGTCGACCCCTAAGGCGAGGCCGAAAGGCGTAGTCGATGGGAAACGGGTTAATATTCCCGTACTTCTTACAATTGCGATGGGGGGACGGAGAAGGCTAGGTGGGCCTGGCGACGGTTGTCCAGGTTCAAGTGCGTAGGCTGAAGAGTTAGGTAAATCCGGCTCTTCTTAAGGCTGAGACACGACGTCGAGCATCTACGGATGTGAAGTCATTGATGCCATGCTTCCAGGAAAAGCCTCTAAGCTTCAGATTGTAAGGAATCGTACCCCAAACCGACACAGGTGGTCGGGTAGAGAATACCAAGGCGCTTGAGAGAACTCGGGTGAAGGAACTAGGCAAAATGGTACCGTAACTTCGGGAGAAGGTACGCTCTCGACGGTGAAGTCCCTCGCGGATGGAGCTATTGAGAGTCGCAGATACCAGGTGGCTGCAACTGTTTATTAAAAACACAGCACTGTGCAAAATCGCAAGATGACGTATACGGTGTGACGCCTGCCCGGTGCCGGAAGGTTAATTGATGGGGTTAGACTTCGGTCGAAGCTCTTGATCGAAGCCCCGGTAAACGGCGGCCGTAACTATAACGGTCCTAAGGTAGCGAAATTCCTTGTCGGGTAAGTTCCGACCTGCACGAATGGCGTAATGATGGCCACGCTGTCTCCACCCGAGACTCAGTGAAATTGAAATCGCTGTGAAGATGCAGTGTACCCGCGGCTAGACGGAAAGACCCCGTGAACCTTTACTACAGCTTGGCACTGAACATTGACCCTACATGTGTAGGATAGGTGGGAGGCTTTGAAGCGCAGTCGCTAGATTGCGTGGAGCCGTCCTTGAAATACCACCCTTGTAGTGTTGATGTTCTAACGTCGACCCCTTATCGGGGTTGCGGACAGTGCCTGGTGGGTAGTTTGACTGGGGCGGTCTCCTCCCAAAGCGTAACGGAGGAGCACGAAGGTGGGCTAATCACGGTTGGACATCGTGAGGTTAGTGCAATGGCATAAGCCCGCTTGACTGCGAGAATGACAATTCGAGCAGGTGCGAAAGCAGGTCATAGTGATCCGGTGGTTCTGAATGGAAGGGCCATCGCTCAACGGATAAAAGGTACTCCGGGGATAACAGGCTGATACCGCCCAAGAGTTCATATCGACGGCGGTGTTTGGCACCTCGATGTCGGCTCATCACATCCTGGGGCTGAAGTCGGTCCCAAGGGTATGGCTGTTCGCCATTTAAAGTGGTACGCGAGCTGGGTTTAGAACGTCGTGAGACAGTTCGGTCCCTATCTGCCGTGGGCGTTGGAGAATTGAAAGGGGCTGCTCCTAGTACGAGAGGACCGGAGTGGACGAACCTCTGGTGTTCGGGTTGTGTCGCCAGACGCATTGCCCGGTAGCTAAGTTCGGGATCGATAACCGCTGAAAGCATCTAAGCGGGAAGCGAGCCTTGAGATGAGTTCTCCCTGATACTTTAAGTATCCTAAAGGGTTGTCGTAGACTACGACGTTGATAGGCAGGGTGTGTAAGCGTTGTGAGGCGTTGAGCTAACCTGTACTAATTGCCCGTGAGGCTTAACCATACAACACCCAAGGGGTTTTGATGG
>NZ_JALGNU010000011.1:0-3956 GCF_022808245.1 Vibrio sp. CCB-PB317 | reverse complement strand
AATTAAGGTGTGAAGCACGCAATGACCAAGCCAACGCATAGCACTTCAACACCAAAAGCCACCGCATGCTAAAAATGCCACGCGTGCTGAATCACCCTTAAATTGTTTGTTATGTGCGAACAAGTCGCATTGGAACAAACCTTACGCCATCAACATTTTGCTCACCTTCTGTGGCAATAAAACCTTGAGACTCATAAAAGTTTAGCGCGTTAACAGACGCCCTCAATCTTACTTCACTGGACTCAGTAAGTGATAACAAATTGTCTAGCAACAGTTTGCCTAACCCTTTGTTTTGAAACTTAGTGTCAATGAAAAGATGAGTAATGTAATCATTTTCTCTCAACGCAGCAAAACCAATGACTTTGCTGTTTTCTATCAGCTTAAGGTTTTGAAACTTTGATTTATCAAATGTAGTTTCAACATCAGACCGCACTTTTGAAGAAAACATCGCCTGCCCTTCATTGCTGAAATGAGGGAGTATGTCTTTGTCGACAACGCGCTTAACCAAGTCAACCACTTGGAGAAAGTCAGATTCTTGAGTTTCTTCGATTCTCACGTTTATCTCCCTAGCACATAACGCTTTGCTAAGGTGTGAGTAACGCAATACAAAAGCTACCGCACAGCGCCTTAATCACATAAGCCACCGCATAGTAAAAATGCCACGCGTTACGAATCACTCTTAAGCAATTTGTTAGTACATGCGCTACTTCTATTTATGCACTCCAAGATATTGAAAACTGGGATGATATGAAAGGCTTTGAACACTGAAGTGAGACGGGCAGCTACAAAACTTAAACTCGATTAAGAGACGAGAGTTGGCTAGAAGAAAAATGCACTGAACTGCCCTACTTTCACTGCCTTCAAATTAGAAAAGGATTCGATCCTCGCACTTCGACGGCAACACCAAAGAAAGACAATTCTGACTTAGCAAAAAACCACGACAGAGAAGAAGCACCAAAGAAATAGGTTAAGAGTTAGAAACCGTAAACGGTGAAATCAAAGCAAACACTCCGCATATAGTGCCACCGGAAAGAACGTGAGAGATACAAACTGATAAGTGTAAAGGCGAGCGCCAAGACAGATAAACACCAAAACTTATGACCTTGATGTCAAACCCGTACTAACGCCCTGTTAAGGGGTGAGCAACGCAATACAAAAGCCGCCGCATACCACCTTAAACACTAAAACCAACGCATAGTGAAAATGCCACGCGTTGCGAATCCCTCTTGAACAGTTTGTTAGGCGACATTTCTACGTTTAACTTCTTTCTCATACGAAGATTCGTTGTATAACCAGATAGCCCAAAATGTGAAAAACATCCCGATCGTGTAAATTGAGTAATTAAGAGCATTATCCGATAAGAAAATCGTAATGCTTGCCGCATTAGAAGATGGGTAAAGGAAAGTAACATTAAAAATCATGTACAAAATGGCTGTGACGAAAGTGGTTCTAAAAAGCCAATTTAAACATCCTTTCTTTCGAGATTTTTGCCAATTATCAAATGCTTTACCATTCATTAATCCACTCCTTTTCTGTTAACTGAAGCTAGATTCACGCCAAGATACTACCCACTAGTCTATCGTTTGTCTCATGTCGCCTAACGCCCGCTTAAGTGGTGAGCAACGCAATACGATATTTCCGCATTACACCTAAATCACTAAAATCAACGCATAGTGAAAATGCCACGCGTTGCGAATCCGTCTTGAAGCGTTTGTTAGGTTGAAATGGTGAGGACTGCAAGCATATCTTCATCGTCTTCATCCATACCAATTTCAACAAAACCAAAACTCGAATAGAACTCTCTGGCTACAGGATTCTCTGGGTCATAGCAAATCTCGACCTCTTTTAGCTCTGGCAATTGCTTTATTTCACTCAGTGCGAGCTCTAAAGCTCTACGACCAATACCGCTTTGCTGATGTTTATAATCGACCATGAACCGCCATATTGAAACTTTAGACAATGACTCCTTGACCCACATAAAGAAGCCGACAGGTTCATTTTTGACATAAATAGCCCTAGTTTCATACCCCTCGTTGAACATTGACTCAACGAGAGACCACATATTGCAAGCAACGTATTGTTCTTGCTCCTTCAATACGTCTAGTTCACATACCTTTTCATAGTTTTGTTTTGTAACGTTGCGAAGTGAAACTTCCATTGTTTTCTCCTTGAAACCTAACGCCCTGTTAAGGGGTGAGCAACGCAAAACAAGAGCCGCTGCATACCGCCTTAAACACTAAAACCAACGCATAGTGAAAATGCCACGCGTTGCGAATCCCTCTTGAACAGTTTGTTATGTGCGTTGCTCAAATTCATACTCTGTAAGGCACCATTGCTTTGGGCTTGACCAACTGATTTCTATGAATGATGTTCTTAGGTCGCCGCTCAATAAAAGTTGCTTCATAAAATGGCTAGGTGAAATATAAGCTTTATCATCGTAAGCAAACACAAAACCCTGCTTATTGAGCCCAAGCATTATCTGTTTAGTTTCTTCTGATTCAAGCCCACTACTGAGATGAAGTTCATCAATACGACCATCTGTATCACCATCTCGGTTGTTCTTGCTTAACTTTATTGAGGTCTTATCTATGGCAACAACGTGCGCCGGAGGCACATCTCCTGATTGCCCAAACTCAACTTTGTAAGGAGGCTGTTTTATCATTTTATCTCCAAGCACATAACGCCCTGCTAAGGGGTGAGCAACGCAATACAAAAGCCGCCACATATCGCCTTAAACACTAAAAACAACGCATAGTGAAAATGCCACGCGTTGCGAATCCCTCTTGAGCAGTTTGTTAGTCGCGAGGCACCGAGCGCCAATTTTAAGCCGAGCCAATCTTTTCTAACAACAAAATTTATGTGCTTTTATGCACTTACGTCAGGCGTAGTCTCAAAGCGACTACTCAATGAAACCACTTAGAACAACCAACGCCGCAGAAAACGGACTGACAACACCAAAAAGCGCTTTTGGAAAAACTAATCTGACAGTGCGGACTTTCAACAAAGTCACTGAAACCACGTGAAACTTACCACACCAAAGAAAACGTCATTTCAGCGAGTAAATCGGCTTTTGAACCAACAAAGTCACCGAGCGGAGTTGCAATCCAAAACAAACTCTCGATTGCCCTGCTCTGTCAGCACCAAAGAACAAAATAACCACTAGGACACTTGCAAAATTTTGGACTCAAAACAGCTAAAACTAAGTTCTAATGATCGATGATGAATCTGTGTTCCAAACAAACTGCTGCTAAATTTTAAGCTCAGAAACATGATTTTGATTGCTAGCTTTTTCTGGCGACTAACGCCCTGTTAAGGGGTGAGCAACGCAATACCGATGCCGCCGCATACCACCATAAACACTTAAACCAACGCATAGTGAAAATGCCACGCGTTGCGAATCCCTCTTGAACAGTTTGTTATGCCAATTTTTCCCGCTGTTTATAAGCATCATTGATCATTAAAAATGTATGGTGCATCCGCAACTTCGATCGAGCATACAAATCCCGCACTTCAGCTAACGAGAAGAACTTTGCACAACCTATTTCATGGTTGAAATTAGGCAATATGACTTGGTCTTTAACTTCTGTGACCCAGACATGACGTAATACTAATTCACCATCATCAAAACGTCCTGCATAGGTATTTAAGTAGTTCTCTAAAGCAACTTCTAAACCCGTTTCTTCTGCAATTTCCCTGACCGCTGCCTCTTGAGGAAACTCTGTAGATTCAACACTACCTGACGGTATATGCCATAGACCTTTCTTTGAGCCGGTTAGCTCTTGAACCAATAACACTTCATTGCGTTGATTAAAAATCACAGCTCCGGCAGCTTTTGCCGTAACTTCTATGTGATGCTGAATCCCATATTGCATCTAATTCTATTCTCATCCATGAGAAGTAAAATAAAAGTGGCATAACGCCCTGTTAAGGGGTGAGCAACGCAATACCGATGCCGT
>NZ_JALGNU010000010.1:0-4193 GCF_022808245.1 Vibrio sp. CCB-PB317 | reverse complement strand
CATGCGTGGCATTTTTACTATGCGTAGTGGTTAAGGTGTTATGCGGAATCTTCGGTATTGCATGCCTCACACCTTAACAAGGCGTTATGCTCTCAGGAGGGAGTTGTGTATCTCAGGGAAAAAGATAAAGCTTTGAATAAAGGTGCAATTTTAATCGGCACTATAGGTATTATCGTTATTTCTATTGCATCAGGAAGCTTATTTGTAGCGCTAGGTTTGAGCTCGATAGCCGCAATTAGCTTATGGTTACAGCAAAAGTTTCCGGATAAAAATGGTCTTTACAGCATCGAGGTTCTAGGTGGGCGTATTAGTCTTAAACTGGGAAATAGCGCACTTTGGCATTTGAGTGTATGTGATGTTGAGTCCTATGATACGACTTACTCAAGGGACGGGGCAGTGATCAAAGAAATTACTTTAAAAACGGTGAACGATAGTTATGTCTTACCAAAACTAGATCGCTTTGAAACTACCGCAGTTTTGGATCTTGTAAGTCTTTTGCAAACCCTAAAAGAACGAGCATAACAAATTGTTCAAGAGTGATGCGGCACGCATGGCATTTTTACTATGCGTTGGTTGTAGTGTTTAGGGTGTTATGCGGAGTCTTCAGTATTGCGTGCCTCACACCTTAACAAGGCGTTATGTGTAGGTGTATATGGGACCGAAAACAAAAGAGTTAATAGAAGTTCTAGACAGGCTTGTTCAGATGTTGGATGAAGACGGGCAAGAGCACTGGCGTGATTGGATGTCACATGCTCGAACTCGAACATGGCTATTAGAATCTGACTTTAACGGAATAGAAAAAGTACTATTAGCATACGGTGGCATGGGCTCATTTAATGATATTTATATAAGCAAGTTAACTCGAAAAAACGATTGTTTTAGTGCGCTACGGACACGCGCATGGGAACTTGCAACTGAAATAAAGCATGGACAAGAATAAACACATAACAATCTGTTTAAGAGTGATTCGCAACGCGTGGCGTTTTCACTATGCGTTGGTTTTAGTGTTTAAGGTGGTATGCGGCGGCTTCGGTATTGCGTTGCTCACACCTTAACAGGGCGTTAGTTGCTTGGGAAAAATTAGCTTACAGGGAGTAATCAGATTGGTAAAAATGTACGGTTCTGAAGAGACAAGGGCGTTTTGTTGTAATTGTAAAGAAGTTACGCTGCATAGGTATGAAAGTTTTTCTAAGCCAAAGGAAGTAACTGAGAAAAAAGATAAAGGTTTCTTATCGGGTCTATTTGCTGCAATAGTTGGTGCATTAATGGAAGGTGAAGCAACTGGTGATTACAAATGTACAGTATGTGGTACCAATCTTCATACACCAGATAATTTAGATTGATGCTCAGTATCTCTATTACTCTGCCAGTGGCAAGCTACGCAACTAACAAGCTGTTTAAGAGTGATTCGCAACGCGTGGCATTTTTACCATGCGTTGGATTAAGTGATTAAGGTGGTATGCGGAGGCATCGGTATTGCGTCGCTCACACCTTAACAGGGCGTTATGTGTAATCGAAAGAAAGGAGGCTTTTATGGCGAATAAACATCGAGGTTCATGCCTTTGTGGTAGTGTGAAGTATGAGCTTTTAGGTGAGTTCCAGTCTTTCTTTTTATGCCATTGTACTCGTTGTCAAAAGGGTACAGGCTCGGCTCATGGTGCAAATTTGTTTGCTAAAGCTGGCACCTTAACTTGGTTAAAAGGTGAAAGTGATGTCAGAACGTATAAGCATCCAAATTCATTTCATGCAAAAAGCTTTTGTTCAAAATGCGGGTCTGCAATCCCAACGTTTGCAGAAAGTATTAACAGCGTAGTGGTTCCGGCTGGTAGCCTCGATAGTCCAGTTCCAATTCCGCCTACTGCTAAAATTTTTGTTGGTAGTAGCGCGAAATGGTCTATGAAATTGTGCGATGTACCTAGTTACGAAAGGCTTCCAGAACAAGCTAAGAGCTAAACACATAACAAAGCGTTTAAGAGTGATTCCAAACGCTTGCCGGTTTCGCTTCGCTCAAGTGTGGCAAACGCTTGTCACACCTTAACGCGGCGTTAGTTTTCTTAGTTAAACATTTGCGATGAGAAAAGTAGTATGCGGGATGAGATAGATCCTGAAATAAAGTTAGACGTTACAAAAAAACTCAATGTTCTAAGAGATTGGTTAACTATCGTTATTAGGTTAGCGTCAGACCACTATTTTCTTTTGGCTTCGGTTAGTGCCTCGTTGTTTACTCTTCTCTGTTACCTACATGCGAATGAGTTGTTTGGTGATTACGGCATTGAATTTCTACACGTTGCTAATCTATCTGATGTGTACTCTGTTGCTTTGAGTTCAGGAGTAGTATTTTCTCTAGTTCATCAAACGATGATGTTGTTGTTATTTGGCGTATTTATAATGACATTCCCCTCAATTCTCAGAAAACTAAAGAAAGAGGGTAAAATAGGAAAAGTCATTACATTTATGTTTGGTTTTTTGTCGCTGTTAATTGTTGTTTTATTGGTTCTATTGAGCAAGCTAAGTCACGAAGTGAATATGACTCGCCCTATTGAAGTACAAACAAGCGAAAGGTTACCAAGGTATAGACTGATTACTGAACAAGACCAACTTGGTAGAGGTTGTGTTGGTATCATTGCGAGTACGAGTGATAACGTTGCAACGTGGAATTATGGAACATCTCAGTTTGAGCTCATACCTAAATCTAAAGTCGTTCGGATGGACTTTGTTCTTAGGGCTCCCATTGCTTACTACCCTCACACTATGCCTCGAGGGCTATCTTTTTCATCGAGGGAAAAAGACTTGGAGTGGGCATTAAAAAACAACTTAGAGTGGCAAAAAGCCTTGAAGAGAAAATGTGGGGAAACAGTCGATATTACCTCTATGTTACAAAAAGAGCTTGGCCGCATTAAAAGTTAAGTAAAACTAACAAACTGTTTAAGAGTGATTCGCAACGCGTGGCATTTTTACTATGTGTTGCATTTAGTGTTTAAGGTGGTATGCGGAAGCATCGGTATTGCGTTGCTCACACCTTAACAGGGCGTTAAGCGTATTAGAGAAGGTTATGAGTTTGGATAAAAAAAGAGACAATCATTTTGTACCAGTTATGTATCTAAAGAACTGGTCAACAAGTCGAAAGGTTCAAGTATATCGGACTCTAGTTCAGCATGAGAATGTTCCTATTTGGAAGCCGTTTCCATTAAATGGAATTGGTTACTTGCGAAATCTTTATATAAATACGAAAGATGGTGAAGAATGTGACATGCTTGAAACATGGTTTGATCAGCACTATGAAGCTCCAGCAGAAGCATCAATCGCAAAAGTAATGTCAAACTCCAAATTAACCCCTAGCGATTATAAAAACCTGATCAATTTTTTTGCTCTTCAAGATCTCCGAACGCCCAAAAAATTTATTGAACATCTCAACAAGGACGACAAAGATGAGTTTGAGGTGATGATGAAAGATGTTGTTGAAAGAGCTATATCTAAAGGTGTTCCCAGAAGTTTTGAACCTTCGGGAGAGTATAGGTTTCACGATGAATTACCTTTGAAGTTGCAAATAACAAAAGATGATAAAGGTTTGATGGTTTCTGTTGAGAAATTGGTGGGTAGGGCTTCATGGCTATGGAGTATCAAGCACTTGCTAACTAACGTTTCTAGTCATCTCCACGAACACAAGTGGACAATCTTACATCCTGCTAAGGGTGAGTCTTGGTATACGTCTGATAATCCGGTTCTCAAGCTTAACCATTATGGGAAGGACGGCTATGACCTCAAAGGTGGATGGGGGAATGCAGGTACTGAACTTATTCTTCCATTGGGTCCTCAGCATCTTTTGTATACGTTGGTTGGTCAAAAACCTCCGCTGCCTAGAGGCACTAGGGTTAGTATGGAAAAAACCAATGTCATAAACCGGATGCTTGTCGAAAATAGTCACAGATATGTTATTTCTGTGAATCAATGCCCTAAGATTGGTTTGTTTCATGAAAGGTTGGTGCTTCCAGAGGAAGTAAAATATGAATTGTCGCAATGGAAATCATTGAATGAGCACCATGCTTACAGTGAAAAAGAGTTTTACTCGACAAAATACGCTTAACAAACAATTTAAGAGTGATTCAGCACGCTTGGCATTTTGGGTTTGGATTGAGTTTAGTGTTTAAGGTGGTCAAATTAAGTGTCGTGGTAGTGTGCTTCACACCTTAATT